>JBAZRI010000001.1:0-13555 GCA_041662965.1 Patescibacteria group bacterium
TTCTGTCCTGGAACGGCAACACGCTAAACTCGTCTCTGGTCCAGCTCGGCCAGATCGGCGATGTTTCCACTTCCACTTTGGCCTACGGCCATCTGCTGGTTTGGGACGGTTCAGCCTGGCAGGATACGGCCACTTCCTCATTAGGCATTAGCACCACCGGACTGGTTGGCACTTTAGGCCCTGACCAAGGCGGAACCGGCCAAGACTCATCAGGCTGGAACGGCCCGGTCAGTGTGGCTAACGGCGTCTGGCAAGCCACCACTTCTATCGGCGTGATGTACGGGGGCACGGGCTCCACCACTCTGACAGGCATACTCAAAGGCAATGGCCAAGGCTCTATCCAAACCGCTATTTTAGGCGCCGACTATGTTAACAACGGCTATTTCTCCGGCACCTCACCGATTAATTATTCCAACGGAACTATCTCTATTACTCAATCTTCCGGCTCAACCAACGGCTATCTCTCGTCCACCGACTGGACAACGTTCAACAACAAAATCGCTTCCACTTCGCTGTCAGCGCAAAACAATTTAACCTACTCATCAGCCACCGGCGTCATCGGGGTGAACGGGGATTATGCCATATCCCTGACCGCTTCTTCCACTAACTGGAACACTTTTTACAATACTCCATCTAACCGCATCGCGGCCGGCAGTCTTCTGTCCTGGGACGGCAACACGCTAAACTCATCCCTGGTCCAGCTCGGCCAGATCGGCGATGTCTCCACTTCCACTTTGGCCTACGGCCATCTGCTGGTTTGGGATGGCACCAACTGGCAGGATACGGCCACTTCCTCGCTCGGCATCAGCACCACCGGACTGGTCGGCACTCTAGGCGCCGACCAAGGTGGCACGGGCCAAGATTCATCAGGCTGGAACGGCCCGGTCAGCGTGGCCAACGGAGTTTGGCAAGCCACCACTTCTATCGGCGTGATGTACGGAGGAACCGGGCTGACTTTACTGCCAAGCTACGGCCAGCTGCTACTCGGCAACGCGGCTGGCGGCTACACTTTAACCGCGACTTCTTCGCTAAATATTGCTTTAGTTAATACAATCGGCACGCTGGATGTTAACCGCGGCGGCACGGGCCGGACAAGCTGGTCAGTAAACTCATTATTATTTGCCAGTTCTTCCAGTGAGATTGGTGAAATTGCCACCGGCACCGAAGGCTACGCTCTAGTTATGGTTAGCGGCAAGCCAACCTGGAGTTCAACCGTAGCGCCAAGCAATCATAATTTATTATCCGCTTCTCATTCTGATACGAATCAAGCCGCCGTACCGGTTACCGGCGATATGGTGTATTACAATTCCAGCAATGATTGGGACAGATTGCCTGTTGGTTCCGCTGGCCAAGTGCTTTGGGTTACCGGCAGTAATGTTCCCGGATGGATCGCTACTTCGTCATTAGGCATCAGCACCACCGGACTGGTCGGCACTCTAGGTCCTGACCAAGGCGGAACCGGCCAAGACTCATCAGGCTGGAACGGCCCGGTCAGCGTGGCTAACGGCGTCTGGCAAGCCACCACTTCTATCGGCGTGATGTACGGGGGCACGGGTTCCACCACTCTGACAGGAATACTCAAAGGCAATGGCCAAGGCTCTATTCAGACGGCTATTCTAGGCGCCGACTATATCAACAGCACCTATCTGTCCGGTGTTTCACCTATCAGCTATTCAAGCGCCAACGGCCAGATCTCCATTGCCAACGCGGTAGCCGACGGTTCAACCAAGGGCGCGGCCAGTTTCACGGCCGCGGATTTTAACGACAATGGCTCGGGTCTGATTTCCCTAGACTATGCTTCAGGCCAAGCCGCCTCGGCCGCGGCCAAAGGCTATTTAACCTCGGCCGACTGGACAGCGTTCAACTCAAAGATTTCTTCTTCCTCGCTCACCGCCTCTTTGCCTCTGTCCTACAACTCTTCCACCGGCGCTTTCACCATCGCCCAGGCCAACGGCTCAACCAACGGCTATTTATCTTCCACCGACTGGACTACGTTTAACAACAAAATCGCTTCCACTTCGCTGTCAGCGCAAAACAATTTAACCTATAGTTCAGCCACCGGCGTTATCGGGGTGAACGGCTCATACAATATTCCGTCCAACGCCTCCACCACTGAATGGAACACTTTCTATACCACGCCATCAACGAGAATCGCCGCCGGCCTAAATCTAGCCTGGAACGCTAACACCCTAAATCTCTCCACCACCACTTTGAATCTAACCACCGGCGCTTTTGCCTCGGCCAATGTTTCCCAATGGATCAATGACATTCACTATATCGCTTCATCATCCCTGTCCGGCGTGTCTCCGATCAGCTATTCCAGCGCCAACGGACAAATTTCCATCACTCAATCTTCCGGTTCAACTAACGGCTATCTCTCCTCCGCCGACTGGACAGCGTTCAACTCAAAGATTTCTTCTTCCTCGCTCACCGCCTCTCTGCCCTTGTCCTACAACTCTTCCACCGGCGCTTTCACCATCGCCCAGGCCAACGGCTCCACCAACGGCTACCTCTCCTCAACCGACTGGACAACGTTCAACAACAAAATCGCTTCTACCTCGCTGTCGGCCGCCAACAATTTAACCTACTCATCAGCCACCGGCGTTATCGGCGTCAACGGCTCTTACAACATTCCGTCCAACGCCTCCACTACCGAATGGAATACTTTCTATACCACCCCGTCCAACCGCATTACGGCCGGCGCCGGTTTGACATGGTCTACTAATACTTTAAGTGTTTCCACTTCAACTTTATTTACCTCCGGCGTTGATACAATGCCCGCCGGAACTGCCGGACAAACTTTAACCTGGCAGACTGGCCAGAATTGGCAGGCGACTTCAACTCTGGCAATCAGCGCGGCAGGGAATGTTACGGTTCCGGATTTAACAATCACCGGACTTTCAGGTTCAATAATTTCTTCAAATTCGGTCAAAACCTCTCTTCAAGAATTGGATGAGAGCCTTTACAAAATGTCGCAGTCCGGTTTTGACGCTTGGACTTCGGGCGCGGACGGGACCACCTACACCATTGTTGACGGCAAGTTTCAAGTTGATCGCGCCGGCGCAGGGTTTATTAAAGGAAAAAAGATTATCTGGACGGCCGGACTGCAAACCGGAGTCCTCACGGCCAGCTCAACCTCTTGGATTTATATTGATACGGATGGGCTTTTAAAAGCTTCAACTTCTTTCCCGGCCAATAAAATTATCCTTTTTGAAGTTTTATATGACGGGACAATTTATGACGTAGTTAAAGAAGATCACCCCTATTCTTTCGGCACGGCCGTTTCCAGCTATTTGCATAACAACGCCGGCACAACTATCCGTGGCACTGGAGCTATTATAACGCGCGTCGCGGCCGGAACCGGCGCCAGCGCCGATGATAGGCGGATTAAAATCGTCGGGGCGGATACTTTAGACGATCACGGATTGTCCACGACTATTTCGGAAGTGAATCCGGCCATTTTTAATATTTATAATCGCGTAGCGAGCGGCAAGTGGGCCAGATACGCTCAACAATCCGAATTGCCGATCGCCTATAACAGCGGACCGGGAACGGTGACGGCGCTGGACGCGGTCAATGCTTACGCGGTTTATGTTTTATATGTTTCAAAAGACGATATTGAAAGCGCCGATCCGCCCTATTACGCGACCATGGGGGAAACTTCCTATACATCGTTAGCGGACGCGCAAGCGGCCATTAGCGCCGGAACCGTAACTTTCGCTTCCAATGAATTAAGCTCGCTGGAATTCGCGCAATTGGGCTACGCGGTGGTGCAATACTCGGGGACCGGCGGATATATTAATGAGTTGCATGTTTTAAAATCTACTTTTAATCAACAACTCGTCGGCGGCGTAGCCGGCTCCGACCATGGGCTTTTAACCGGCCTGGCGGACGATGATCATCTGCAATACGCGCTTCTCGCCGGCCGCCTCAACGGACAAACTTTGATTGGCGGAACAGCTATTACCGACATTCTAAGACTGCAAGGCACAACCGGAAACGGCACGCTAACCAGCCCGGCCATCCAGGCTTTGGTCGGGAACGGCGGCCTTACCGCGGCAATGACTATTTTAAATAACGGCTCCGTCGGCATCGGCACGACTTCGCCCAGCCAACTCCTTTCAGTCGGCGCTACCACCGGTTCTCAATTCCTAGTCAATACCGCCGGCACGATAACTCAAGGCATTTGGAACGGTTCGGTTATCGGCGTTCAATACGGCGGCACCGGTTCCACCACTCTGACCGGCATACTGAAAGGCGCTGGCACCGGATCCATCCAGACGGCTATTTTAGGCGCCGACTATGTTAACAACGGCTATTTCTCCGGCACGGCGCCGATTAATTATTCCAACGGAACCATTTCTATTTCTCAATCTTCCGGCTCAACCAACGGCTATTTATCTTCCACCGACTGGACTACGTTTAACAACAAAATCGCTTCCACCAGTTTGTCGGCGCAAAACAATTTAACCTACAGCTCGGCTACCGGAGTCATCGGGGTGAACGGCAGCTATGCCATACCTCTGTCCGCCTCCACTACCGAATGGAACACTTTCTATACCACGCCGTCAACGAGAATTACCGCCGGCCTAAACCTGGCCTGGAACCAGAATACTCTAAATCTCTCCACCACCACTCTGAATCTGACCACCGGCGCTTTTGCCTCGGCCAATGTTTCCCAATGGATCAATGACATTCACTATATCGCCTCATCATCCCTGTCCGGCGTGTCGCCCATCAGCTACAATTCAACCAACGGACAAATCTCCGTTGCCGACGCGGCCGCCGACGGCTCAACCAAAGGCGCGGCCGCTTTCACCGCCGCTGATTTTGACGCCTCCACGGGTTTAATTTCCCTGGACTACATCAACGGGCAAAAAGCCACGGTGGCGGTTAACGGCTATCTCTCTTCCACCGACTGGACAACTTTCAACAACAAAATCGCTTCCACCTCTCTGTCAGCGCAAAACAATTTAACCTATAGTTCGGCCACCGGCGTCATCGGGGTTAACGGCAGCTATCTGATTCCTCTGTCCGCCTCCACCACCGAATGGAACACTTTCTATACTACCCCGTCTAACAGAATCGGAGTCAGCGGCAGTACTTTATCTTGGAACGGCAACACTTTAACTTCAACCGCCACTTCCACTAATTATTGGTATGCGAATGGGAATAATATTTATTCCGGCAATACGGGAAATGTCGGGATTGGGACAACTTCGCCTCTGGCCAGATTATCCATTCAAGGAACCGCCGGCCAGCCGGTATTAAATATCGCTTCATCAACTGGAGCTTCCTTATTATATGTAAATGAGTTCGGGAATGTAGGCATCGGGACGGCGAATCCGGGATCATACAAATTAAATGTTGCTGGTGCACTTTATGCTGCCCAAGTAGATTCTCCTGCCATTGTCTCAAACCAATTTTTAGATAGTTCTTTTGGTTCTAATGAAGCCATCTTGTTTGGCGGAGTAGATAAATATATTACCTTTAAAACCGATTCCATTGAAAAAATGAGGATTATAGCTTCAGGCAACGTCGGCATCGGTACGAGTTCGCCTTATGCCAAACTTTCCGTTTGGGGAAGCGGAAATCTATTTGAACTGATTAATACTTCTTCTTCCACAGTATTTAAAATTTCCGACACGGGTTCTACTACCATCGGCCTAACTACCATTTCTCCTAACGCCAGTACTTTAGGCCAAATTTTAATCTCCGACGGCACTAATGCTTATTGGCAAGCGACTTCCACGCTTGGCCTTGATAGCACGCTTAGTTTCACGGCTCCGCTTCAGCGCGCCGGCAATCAAATTTCCATCACTCAATCTTCCGGCTCAACCAACGGCTACTTGTCTAGTTCAGACTGGACGACGTTCAACTCAAAGATTTCTTCTTCTTCTCTATCCGCCTCTCTGCCTCTGTCCTACAACTCTTCCACCGGTGCTTTCACCATCGCCCAGGCCAACGGCTCAACCAACGGCTACCTCTCCTCAACCGACTGGGCCACTTTCAACAACAAAATCGCTTCTACCAGTTTATCCGCTCAAAACAATTTAACCTATAGCTCGGCCACCGGCGTCATCGGGGTTAACGGCAGCTATGCCATACCCCTGTCCGCCTCTTCCACCGAATGGAACACTTTCTATACCACGCCATCAACGAGAATTGCCGCCGGCCTAAATTTGGCCTGGAATCAGAACACCCTAAACCTGTCCACCACCACTCTGAACCTGACCACCGGCGCTTTTGCCTCGGCCAATGTTTCCCAATGGACCAATGACATTCACTATATCGCCTCATCATCCCTGTCCGGCGTGTCGCCCATCAGCTATTCCAGCGCCAACGGCCAGATCTCTATTGCCAACGCGGCAGCCGACGGCTCAACCAAAGGCGCGGCCAGTTTCACAGCCGCGGATTTTAACGATAATGGCTCGGGTTTAATTTCCCTTGACTATGCTTCAGGCCAAGCCGCCTCGGCCGCGGCCAAAGGCTATTTAACTTCCGCCGACTGGTCAACTTTCAACTCAAAGATTTCCTCTTCTTCTCTGTCCGCCTCTCTGCCCCTGTCCTACAACTCGGCCACCGGCGCTTTCACCATCGCCCAGGCCAACGGCTCAACCAACGGCTATCTGTCTTCCACCGACTGGTCAACGTTCAACAACAAAATCGCTTCCACCTCGCTGTCCGCCGCCAACAATCTGACCTATAGTTCAGCCACCGGCGTTATCGGCGTCAACGGCAGCTATGCCATACCCCTGTCCGCCTCCACTACCGAATGGAACACTTTCTATACCACCCCGTCCAACCGCATCGGCGTTAGCGGCAGTACTTTATCATGGAACGGCAATACTTTAACTTCCACCGCAACTTCTACCAACTATTGGTATGCGAGCGGCAATAATATTTACAATGCTAATTCGGCGAATATCGGGATAGGGACTTCCTCACCAAGCGAAAAACTCCACCTTACCGGAGGGTCTCTCTTAGTAGATAATTTTGGAAATCCACTGCGGAAAAGCGGCATTGACCTGGGTGCCAACGAGGTAAAATCTGTCTTTGTGTCAGGCAAGTATGCCTACATTGGCACAACTAATGCAACCGTAAATAATGAAGATTTTCAGATTTATGATATTTCTAATCCGGCCAGCCCGGTTCGCGTAGGCGGCGTGAATTTAGGTGATTTTGGCGTTATGTCCGTAACTATTTCAGGCAAGTATGCTTATGTCGGCGCTGAAACCTCCGGTACTACTAATGAAGATTTTCAGATTTATGATATTTCTAATCCGTCTAATCCGGTTCGCGTAGGCGGCGTGAATTTAGGCAACTATGATGGCGTTAATTCCATAGCTATATCAGGAAAATACGCTTATGTCGCCACAAATTTAGCTTTTTATAATGCCGAGGAACTTCAAATCTACGATATTTCAAATCCGGCCAATCCGGTTCGCGTAGGCGGGGTAGATTGGGGTAATTACGTAATTAATTCTGTCGCGGTTTCCGGCAATTATGCATATGTTACGGGATGGAATATTAATTTTTTCTCGATATATGATGTTTCCAACCCCGCCAGTCCGGTGCTGGTTGGTAGCTCAACCGAGGACACTTGGGGAGACTCAGTCACCGTGTCCGGCAAGTACGCTTATGTTGGCACAAGCAATGCCACGACCAATAGCGAAGATGTTCAAATATATGATATTTCAAATCCGGTATATCCGAGTCGCGTCGGCGGCATAAATTTAAATGATTATGATTATAATCAAATAATTATATCAGGCAAGTATGCTTATATCGGCACCTTAGACGCCACCACCGGCAACGAGGATTTTTTGATCTATGACATCTCCAATCCGTCAAACCCAGTTCATGTTGGCGGCATTGATCTGGGTACCAGCGCGGTAAATTCTATCTTTGTGTCCGGCAAGTATGCTTATGTAGGTACATTAAACGCCACCACCGGCAACGAGGATTTTCAGATTTATGATATTGGCGGAATTGATACGCCGCAGCTCACGACCGGTTCGATTTTTGCCAATAGTTTAAATATTTCTGAAGATATTTATGCTCGAGGTTTGAATGTTTATAACGGCGCCAATATTACGGGTGGTTTAAATTCTAGCGGAGAAGTTAGTATCTATGCTTCTACTACCCGTTCAGTCTTAACCGTGGTAGCTTCTTCCACCTCTAGCTACATCGGCCCTATTGCTTCTTTCTTCTCCGGAACCAATGAAGTCATGACTATCAGAGCTAATGGCAGAATCGGCATCGGTACCACCACCCCATATTCCAAACTGTCCGTCTGGGGATCGGGCAATCTATTTGAACTGATTAATACTTCTTCTACCACTAAATTTAAAATCACCGACACGGGTTCTACCACTATCGGCCTAACCACTATTTCTCCGGCCGCCAGTACTAACGGCCAGATATTAATCTCCGACGGCACTAACGCCTATTGGAAAGCAACTTCCACGCTGTTCACCGGCATGGGCTCGGTAACTTCGGTTAATATGTCCGTACCGACCGGTTTAGCCATTTCCGGCAACCCGATTACCACTTCCGGCACATTAGCTCTAACCTGGGGCGCCGGTTACCGCGCTTTAACCGATTATGCTTCAACCACCTGGGACACGGCTTACTCCCGCTCGGTTTCTTCCTGGACTTCGCCTTTGCAATTCTCCGGCGGCACGGCTTCTATATTACAATCCGGCGCGGCTCAAAACGGCTACCTGTCTTCAACCGACTGGAACACGTTCAACAACAAAATCGCTTCCACCTCGCTGTCCGCAGCCAACAATTTAACCTATAGTTCAGCTACCGGCGTCATCGGCGTGCATGGGGATTACAATATTCCTCGCGTTGCTTCCACTACCGAATGGAATACTTTCTATACCACCCCATCTAACCGCATCGGAGTCAGCGGCTCTACTTTATCCTGGAACAACAATACTTTAACTTCAACCGCCACTTCCACCAACTATTGGTACGCGAGCGGCAATAATATTTATTCCGGCAATTCCGGTTCTATCGGCATCGGCACCTCTACTCCTTGGAAAAAACTTTCCGTTACCGGCGATTTGGTTTTAACCGGCGCCTATTATGACTCTCTGTCTTCGGCCGGCTCTAATCTGCAAATCCTGCAATCCACGGGTTCGGCTACCAAATGGATTTCCACTTCCACTTTATTTACCGCCGGAGTTGATACAATGCCAACCGGAACGGCCGGACAAACTTTAACCTGGCAGACCG
Source organism: Patescibacteria group bacterium (assembly GCA_041662965.1). Classification (NCBI taxonomy): domain Bacteria; species Patescibacteria group bacterium. Next base: position 9,247 of record JBAZRI010000001.1, read on the forward strand.
GAGCGAACTGGCAGGCGACTTCAAGCTTAACCATGCTGGCGAACGGTTTCGTCGGCATCGGCACGACAACTCCGCAAACACTGCTCCATATCGGTTCAGCTTCCTCAACCATGATCACCCAGCCGAATAACAGCTTATTCGTTTCCGGTGAATTGGAAGTCGGCGGAGTGGCATATCTCGGGCCTATGGAATTGCCGACCGACGGCGGAACCGTGACTTGGATTGACATGACGATTACCGGCTCGGTAGCCACCGGAACCGTTGAAAGATATAGCGCTCGCTTGGGCGGTATTGATATGCTAACGATTTACGGCGAGGCGGCCGGCTACTCGGGCGGCGTTATCGCCACCTCTACCCGCATCGGCATCGGCACGACTTCGCCTTTAACTAGATTATCCATCCAAGGCACGGCCGGAGCTAATGATTTATTAAACATCGCCTCGTCAACCGGCGCTTCGCTATTTTATATTAACGCGGCCGGCAATGTCGGCATCGGCACTTCTTCCCCATGGAAAAAACTTTCCGTTACCGGCGATATGGTTTTAACCGGAGCCTATTATGATTCGCTGTCTTCAGCCGGCACCGACGGCATGGTTTTACAAACCACGGGTTCAGGCACTGAATGGGTAGCCACTAGCACTCTAGGTTTTGGTACGGGCAACGGTTCGGTTACTTCGGTTGATATGTCCGTCCCGGCAGGACTTTCCATCTCCGGCAACCCGATTACCACGAGCGGAACGCTGGCTTTAACTTGGGCTTCAGGCTACCGCGCTTTAACCGATTATGCCTCTACCACTTGGGACACGGCTTATTCAAGATCGGTTTCTTCCTGGACTTCGCCTCTGCAATTCTCCGGCGGCACGGCTTCTATCCTGCAATCCGGCACGGCCCAAAACGGCTATCTGTCTTCAACCGACTGGAACACGTTCAATAACAAAATCGCTTCCACCAGTTTATCCGCCACTAACAACTTGACCTATTCATCGGCCACCGGAGTTATCGGGGTGAACGGCAGCTATCTGATTCCTCTGTCCGCCTCCACTACCGAATGGAACACTTTCTATACCACCCCGTCAACGAGAATCGGAGTCAGCGGCAGTACTTTATCCTGGAACGGCAATACTTTAACTTCCACCGCCACCTCAACTAATTATTGGTTTGCGAACGGCAATGATATTTATAATGCCAATTCGGCGAATATCGGCATCGGGACAAGTTCGCCTTATGCTAAACTTTCGGTCGCCGGCACTGTTGTTGCTCAAAATTTTAACGCGACTTCAGCAAACGCAACCTCAACTTTTGCAGGTAATGTTATGGTAGAAGGCAAATTAAGATTAAGACCAGCTGGCGATAGTACTATTGAAATTTTTTCTGCAAGGCCTGAAGACGATAATTATGAGAGAATTTTACTGGTGCAAGATTTACCTTTTGCCGGTCACGCTAATACAGCATTAGGTTATTTATCTTTAAATAATCTTGATATGGCAAATGGCGATGGTAATACTGCTATTGGTACTTACGCGCTTGGTTCAAATAATCCAATAACAGGTGATAATAACACCGCGCTTGGCTACGGCGCTGGGTCTGATATAACATCTGGTTTTAATAATATATTTATTGGGAAAAATGCTGGAGGGGTAACCACCGGATCAAATAATATTATTATCGGCCATGATATAAGCGCAACTTCCACTACTATGACCGGCGGTTTGAACATCGGCAACCTGCTTTTCGGCACGGGTCTGGACGGCACGGGTACGACTCTATCAACCGGTAATATCGGCATCGGCACGACCTCCCCTTGGAAAAAACTCTCGGTTACCGGCGATCTGGTTTTAACCGGAGCCTATTATGATTCGCTGTCTTCGGCCGGCACTAACGGCATGGTTTTACAAACCACGGGCTCGGCCACTGAATGGGTAGCGACTTCCACTCTAGGTTTTGGCACAGGCAACGGTTCGGTAACTTCGGTTGACATGAGCGTCCCGACCGGACTTTCAATATCCGGCAATCCGATTACCACTTCCGGCACGCTGGCTCTGACTTGGGCTTCAGGCTACCGCGCCCTAACCGATTATGCTTCAACCACCTGGGACACGGCTTACTCCCGCTCGGTTTCTTCCTGGACTTCGCCTTTGCAATTCTCCGGCGGCACGGCTTCTATATTACAATCCGGCGCGGCCCAAAACGGCTACCTGTCTTCAACCGACTGGTCAACGTTCAATAATAAGATGGGCTCCAGCACAATTATATCACTTACCAATAACTATCTTCCCAAATGGAACGGCACAACCAATACCTTTAACAACAGCCTGGTTTACGATAATGGCACTAACGTCGGCATCGGCACGACTTCGCCAAACCAAAAATTAACCATTTTCAATAACGCCGCGGATTCGGCCATAGAATTTTCTTCCGCTTCCGGAAATACTTATAAATGGACTATGGGCATGGATTATTCGGATGCCGGCAAGTTTAAAATTGCTTCAAGTTCCGCTCTGGGCACGTCTGACCGCTTAACCATAGACGGCAACGGCAATGTCGGCATCGGCACATCCGCCCCAAGCTCTCAATTAACGCTGGAAAATTCCGTTAGCGCTCCGACACTTAGAATAATCGGCCCTTATAACAGCGGCAAACCGTCTATTTTCATTAAAGATGGCAATTTGAATCCTACGCAATCCCAAGGCATGGAGCTTAGATTAAATAAAGATCTTACGCTTTCTCAATTTGAATTTAACTCTTACACGGGCATGGCTACTTTTGTTGCGGCTGCTTTTGACATAAGTTCAGGAAATTTCGCAGTAGGCTCAAGCACGTCCAGAAATCTTGGCGCTAAATTGCAAGTAAGCGGCGGCGCGGCAATCGGCAGTGATTATGCTCTTTATAATTCGCCGACAAACGGCTTAATCGTCTCCGGCAACGTCGGCATCGGCACCTCTACTCCTTGGAAAAAACTCTCGGTTACCGGCGACTTGGTTTTAACCGGAGCCTATTATGATTCTCTGTCTTCGGCCGGCTCTAATCTGCAGATCCTCCAATCCACGGGTTCGGCCACCAAATGGATTTCCACCTCAACTTTATTTACCGCCGGAGTTGATACTTTGCCCGCCGGCTCGGCTGGACAAACTTTAACCTGGCAGACCGGAGCGAACTGGCAGGCGACTAGCACTATGTATCTTAGTCCGACCGGCTATTTAGGTCTAGGCACAACCACGCCCAACCAGAAACTGTCCGTCTATACGGAAGCCGGGGATTCGGCGATCAGCTTCGGCGACACTAATACCACCTGGTTTACCATGGGCACGGATTATAACGCTAGCGCCAGTTCAACTTTTAAAATTTCCGCCGGTTCGGCGTTAGGCACGAATGATTTAATCACGATTACCGATTCGCAAACATCATTCCTAACTCCGGCTTCGTTTGAAGCCGCGGGCGACGTGGTTATCGCGCATGATTTAATGTTTGATAACGCGTCCGCTTCTTACATTAAATCCACTTCGCCTTTTTACATAGAAGCCGGCGAGCAATTTAATTCTTCGGACCTTACCTTAAGGACATTTAATTCCGGCAACATTATTTTAGACGCCGGCTATACGGGCACGACCCAGGCCACGGCCTCTTCAACTCTAGCGGCTTTAACCGTTATTCAGTCAGGCCTGGACGCGACCACCGGCCCGATTGCTTCTTTTTTCGCCAGTTCAACCGAAGTAATGCGCTTATCCACTTTAGGAAATTTAGGTATCGGCACAACCTCTCCATGGAAAAAACTTTCTATTACCGGCGACCTGGTTTTAACCGGAGCCTATTATGACTCGCTGTCTTCGGCCGGAACCGACGGCATGATTTTACAAACCACGGGTTCGGCCACTAAATGGGTAGCCACTTCCACTTTAGGCTTAGGCGGTTCGGGCGGTTCGGTTTCTTCGGTTGATATGAGCGTGCCGACAGGGTTAGCCATTTCCGGCAACCCGATTACCTCTGCCGGAACTTTGGCTTTAACCTGGGCTTCGGGCTACCGCGCTTTAACCGATTATGCTTCTACCACCTGGGACACGGCTTACTCCCGTTCGGTTTCTTCCTGGACTTCGCCTTTACAATTTTCCGGCGGCACGGCTTCCATCCTGCAATCCGGCGCGGCTCAAAACGGCTATCTGTCTTCAACCGACTGGGCTACTTTCAACAACAAAATCGCTTCCAGCACGATTATATCGCTTACCAATAATTATCTTCCCAAATGGAACGGCACAACCAATACTTTTAACAACAGCCTGGTTTATGATAATGGCACTAACGTCGGCATCGGCAC